>NZ_UWOE01000003.1 GCF_900604355.1 Luxibacter massiliensis
AGAACCAGCTTATCAGAAAAAAAGTTTGAATTATGGCGAGAAATAAAAGTCTGAAACATGATTAAACTCCTAAGCAGAAAACCTACCGCGCTTCGCTTGGTCAACCCCTCAGCGGCAAAAATTAAAATTTTTACCGCTTCGGCGTTATAACCTCACACTCAATCTTTTATCACGAAGTCATGATTGAATCGCGAGTGGTCGGCAGATTGCGATAAACGGTCACATTAAATTTAACCTGACTATTCCACTGCAACAACTGAACGGACTGGAAACACTGGTCATAATCATGGTGGCGAATAAGTACGCGTTCTTGCAAATCACCAGAAGGCGGTTCCTGAATGAATGGGAAGCCTTCAAGAAGGTGATAAGCAGGAGAAACATACGAAGGCGCATAACGATACCACTGACCCTCAGCAATCTTAAACTTCTTAGACGAATCACCAGAACGGAAAACATCCTTCATAGAAATTTCACGCGGCGGCAAGTTGCCATACAAAACAGGGTCGCCAGCAATATCGGTATAAGTCAAAGCACCTTTAGCGTTAAGGTACTGAATCTCTTTAGTCGCAGTAGGCGGAAAACGAACAAGCGCAAGAGTAAACATAGTGCCATGCTCAGGAACAAAGAAACGCGGCACAGAATGTTTATAGGTCTGTTGAACACGACCAGAAAACTGGCCTAACGACGTTTGGTCAGTTCCATCAACATCATAGCCAGATGCCCAGAGATTAGAGCGCATGACAAGTAAAGGACGGTTGTCAGCGTCATAAGAGGTTTTACCTCCAAATGAAGAAATAACATCATGGTAACGCTGCATGAAGTAATCACGTTCTTGGTCAGTATGCAAATTAGCATAAGCAGCTTGCAGACCCATAATGTCAATAGATGTGGTAGAAGTCGTCATTTGGCGAGAAAGCTCAGTCTCAGGAGGAAGCGGAGCAGTCCAAATGTTTTTGAGATGGCAGCAACGGAAACCATAACGAGCATCATCTTGATTAAGCTCATTAGGGTTAGCCTCGGTACGGTCAGGCATCCACGGCGCTTTAAAATAGTTGTTATAGATATTCAAATAACCCTGAAACAAATGCTTAGGGATTTTATTGGTATCAGGGTTAATCGTGCCAAGAAAAGCGGCATGGTCAATATAACCAGTAGTGTTAACAGTCGGGAGAGGAGTGGCATTAACACCATCCTTCATGAACTTAATCCACTGTTCACCATAAACGTGACGATGAGGGACATAAAAAGTAAAAATGTCTACAGTAGAGTCAATAGCAAGGCCACGACGCAATGGAGAAAGACGGAGAGCGCCAACGGCGTCCATCTCGAAGGAGTCGCCAGCGATAACCGGAGTAGTTGAAATGGTAATAAGACGACCAATCTGACCAGCAAGGAAGCCAAGATGGGAAAGGTCATGCGGCATACGCTCGGCGCCAGTTTGAATATTAGACATAATTTATCCTCAAGTAAGGGGCCGAAGCCCCTGCAATTAAAATTGTTGACCACCTACATACCAAAGACGAGCGCCTTTACGCTTGCCTTTAGTACCTCGCAACGGCTGCGGACGACCAGGGCGAGCGCCAGAACGTTTTTTACCTTTAGACATTACATCACTCCTTCTGCACGTAATTTTTGACGCACGTTTTCTTCTGCGTCAGTAAGAACGTCAGTGTTTCCTGCGCGTACACGCAAGGTAAACGCGAACAATTCAGCGGCTTTAACCGGACGCTCGACGCCATTAATAATGTTTTCCGTAAATTCAGCGCCTTCCATGATGAGACAGGCCGTTTGAATGTTGACGGGATGAACATAATAAGCAATGACGGCAGCAATAAACTCAACAGGAGCAGGAAAGCGAGGGTATCCTACAAAGTCCAGCGTACCATAAACGCAAGCCTCAACGCAGCGACGAGCACGAGAGCGGTCAGTAGCAATCCAAACTTTGTTACTCGTCAGAAAATCGAAATCATCTTCGGTTAAATCCAAAACGGCAGAAGCCTGAATGAGCTTAATAGAGGCCAAAGCGGTCTGGAAACGTACGGATTGTTCAGTAACTTGACTCATGATTTCTTACCTATTAGTGGTTGAACAGCATCGGACTCAGATAGTAATCCACGCTCTTTTAAAATGTCAACAAGAGAATCTCTACCATGAACAAAATGTGACTCATATCTAAACCAGTCCTTGACGAACGTGCCAAGCATATTAAGCCACTTCTCCTCATCCAACGCGTCAGTTTTTGACAGAATCGTTAGTTGATGGCGAAAGGTCGCAAAGTAAGAGCTTCTCGAGCTGCGCAAGGATAGGTCGAATTTTCTCATTTTCCGCCAGCAGTCCACTTCGATTTAATTCGTAAACAAGCAGTAGTAATTCCTGCTTTATCAAGATAATTTTTCGACTCATCAGAAATATCCGAAAGTGTTAACTTCTGCGTCATGGAAGCGATAAAACTCTGCAGGTTGGATACGCCAATCATTTTTATCGAAGCGCGCATAAATTTGAGCAGATTTGTCGTCACAGGTTGCGCCGCCAAAACGTCGGCTACAGTAACTTTTCCCAGCCTCAATCTCATCTCTCTTTTTGCGTTCTGCTTCAATATCTGGTTGAACGGCGTCGCGTCGTAACCCAGCTTGGTAAGTTGGATTAAGCACTCCGTGGACAGATTTGTCATTGTGAGCATTTTCATCCCGAAGTTGCGGCTCATTCTGATTCTGAACAGCTTCTTGGGAAGTAGCGACAGCTTGGTTTTTAGTGAGTTGTTCCATTCTTTAGCTCCTAGACCTTTAGCAGCAAGGTCCATATCTGACTTTTTGTTAACGTATTTAGCCACATAGAAACCAACAGCCATATAACTGGTAGCTTTAAGCGGCTCACCTTTAGCATCAACAGGCCACAACCAACCAGAACGTGAAAAAGCGTCCTGCGTGTAGCGAACTGCGATGGGCATACTGTAACCATAAGGCCACGTATTTTGCAAGCTATTTAACTGGCGGCGATTGCGTACCCGACGACCAAAATTAGGGTCAACGCTACCTGTAGGAAGTGTCCGCATAAAGTGCACCGCATGGAAATGAAGACGGCCATTAGCTGTACCATACTCAGGCACACAAAAATACTGATAGCAGTCGGCGTGTGAATCATTAGCCTTGCGACCCTCGGCAGCAAGAACCATACGACCAATATCACGAAAATAGTCACGCAAAGCATTGGGATTATCATAAAACGCCTCTAATCGGTCGTCAGCCAACGTGAGAGTGTCAAAAACGATAAACCAACCATCAGCATGAGCCTGTCGCATTGCATTCATCAAACGCTGAATAGCAAAGCCTCTACGCGATTTCATAGTGGAGGCCTCCAGCAATCTTGAACACTCATCCTTAATACCTTTCTTTTTGGGGTAATTATACTCATCGCGAATATCCTTAAGAGGGCGTTCAGCAGCCAGCTTGCGGCAAAACTGCGTAACCGTCTTCTCGTTCTCTAAAAACCATTTTTCGTCCCCTTCGGGGCGGTGGTCTATAGTGTTATTAATATCAAGTTGGGGGAGCACATTGTAGCATTGTGCCAATTCATCCATTAACTTCTCAGTAACAGATACAAACTCATCACGAACGTCAGAAGCAGCCTTATGGCCGTCAACATACATATCACCATTATCGAACTCAACGCCCTGCATACGAAAAGACAGAATCTCTTCCAAGAGCTTGATGCGGTTATCCATCTGCTTATGGAAGCCAAGCATTGGGGATTGAGAAAGAGTAGAAATGCCACAAGCCTCAATAGCAGGTTTAAGAGCCTCGATACGCTCAAAGTCAAAATAATCAGCGTGACATTCAGAAGGGTAATAAGAACGAACCATAAAAAAGCCTCCAAGATTTGGAGGCATGAAAACATACAATTGGGAGGGTGTCAATCCTGACGGTTATTTCCTAGACAAATTAGAGCCAATACCATCAGCTTTACCGTCTTTCCAGAAATTGTTCCAAGTATCGGCAACAGCTTTATCAATACCATGAAAAATATCAACCACACCAGAAGCAGCATCAGTGACGACATTAGAAATATCCTTTGCAGTAGCGCCAATATGAGAAGAGCCATACCGCTGATTCTGCGTTTGCTGATGAACTAAGTCAACCTCAGCACTAACCTTGCGAGTCATTTCTTTGATTTGGTCATTGGTAAAATACTGACCAGCCGTTTGAGCTTGAGTAAGCATTTGGCGCATAATCTCGGAAACCTGCTGTTGCTTGGAAAGATTGGTGTTTTCCATAATAGACGCAACGCGAGCAGTAGACTCCTTCTGTTGATAAGCAAGCATCTCATTTTGTGCATATACCTGGTCTTTCGTATTCTGGCGTGAAGTCGCCGACTGAATGCCAGCAATCTCTTTTTGAGTCTCATTTTGCATCTCGGCAATCTCTTTCTGATTGTCCAGTTGCATTTTAGTAAGCTCTTTTTGATTCTCAAATCCGGCGTCAACCATACCAGCAGAGGAAGCATCAGCACCAGCACGCTCCCAAGCATTAAGCTCAGGAAATGCAGCAGCAAGATAATCACGAGTATCCTTTCCTTTATCAGCGGCAGACTTGCCACCAAGTCCAACCAAATCAAGCAACTTATCAGAAACGGCAGAAGTGCCAGCCTGCAACGTACCTTCAAGAAGTCCTTTACCAGCTTTAGCCATAGCACCAGAAACAAAACTAGGGACGGCCTCATCAGGGTTAGGAACATTAGAGCCTTGAATGGCAGATTTAATACCAGCATCACCCATGCCTACAGTATTGTTATCGGTAGCAAGCACATCACCTTGAATGCCACCGGAGGCGGCTTTTTGACCGCCTCCAAACAATTTAGACATGGCGCCACCAGCAAGAGCAGAAGCAATACCGCCAGCAATAGCACCAAACATAAATCACCTCACTTAAGTGGCTGGAGACAAATAATCTCTTTAATAACCTGATTCAGCGAAACCAATCCGCGGCATTTAGTAGCGGTAAAGTTAGACCAAACCATGAAACCAACATAAACATTATTGCCCGGCGTACGGGGAAGGACGTCAATAGTCACACAGTCCTTGACGGTATAATAACCACCATCATGGCGACCATCCAAAGGATAAACATCATAGGCAGTCGGGAGGGTAGTCGGAACCGAAGAAGACTCAAAGCGAACCAAACAGGCAAAAAATTTAGGGTCGGCATCAAAAGCAATATCAGCACCAACAGAAACAACCTGATTAGCGGCGTTGACAGATGTATCCATCTGAATGCAATGAAGAAAACCACCATTACCAGCATTAACCGTCAAACTATCAAAATATAACGTTGACGATGTAGCTTTAGGTGTCTGTAAAACAGGTGCCGAAGAAGCTGGAGTAACAGAAGTGAGAACCAGCTTATCAGAAAAAAAGTTTGAATTATGGCGAGAAATAAAAGTCTGAAACATGATTAAACTCCTAAGCAGAAAACCTACCGCGCTTCGCTTGGTCAACCCCTCAGCGGCAAAAATTAAAA